>NZ_CP115463.1:2795000-2797500 GCF_027912495.1 Caulobacter sp. NIBR1757
TCTACACTCGGAGTTCCACACACCTCTCCCAAACTCAAGATAGCCAGTATCAAAGGCAGTTCCAAGGTTGAGCCCTGGGCTTTCACCTCTGACTGAACTATCCGCCTACGCTCCCTTTACGCCCAGTAATTCCGAGCAACGCTAGCCCCCTTCGTATTACCGCGGCTGCTGGCACGAAGTTAGCCGGGGCTTCTTCTCCGGGTACCGTCATTATCGTCCCCGGTGAAAGAATTTTACAATCCTAAGACCTTCATCATTCACGCGGCATGGCTGCGTCAGGCTTTCGCCCATTGCGCAAGATTCCCCACTGCTGCCTCCCGTAGGAGTTTGGGCCGTGTCTCAGTCCCAATGTGGCTGATCATCCTCTCAGACCAGCTACTGATCGTAGCCTTGGTGAGCCATTACCTCACCAACAAGCTAATCAGACGCGGGCCGCTCTAATGGCGATAAATCTTTCCCCCGAAGGGCACATTCGGTATTAGCTCAAGTTTCCCTGAGTTGTTCCGAACCAAAAGGCACGTTCCCACGTGTTACTCACCCGTCCGCCACTAACCCCGAAAGGTCCGTTCGACTTGCATGTGTTAGGCCTGCCGCCAGCGTTCGCTCTGAGCCAGGATCAAACTCTCAGGTTGAGTTGACATTGACTCCAGTAGTTCAGCTCAGGATCGCTCCCAAGCCGGCGTATCTGGTTTTGCATAGTATCTTGACGAGTTCCCATTCACATTGACCGGCCAGCCAAAGCCAACCAGTCGATATTCATGGTGTCTTCAAGAGACCGCATTTTGTCGACGTCGAGGTGGGTTGGTTAAACCCACCGCCAGAACGTCGCCGCCTGCGTTTCTCTTTCCAAATCTACAATGTCAAAGACCCGACCAGAACTTCCGGCCCCACCGTTTAGCGCCCGGTGGCGGCGAGAGGCGGCCTTCTATTTGGCCGCTCCGTTGGTGTCAACCGCTCGATTTTGTTTTTCTCGGAGACCGACAGTTTCCGAAGAAACCCCCGCTTTCAGAGACAAAACCAGCCACCCAGGGAAGCCGAGGCATCCCTCCAGGTCGCTGACCGAGTCGATTGAGGTTGCGGAACATACTCATCGCTGCCGAAATTGCAAGGGAAGAAATCCCCTGCCCTCGTTGGCGGCGCGAGCCGTGCTAAGCAGAGGCGCCTTCTATGGGGTCCCTGCCTCGCTGGCAACCCCGCTGACACAGATTCTTCGCAGAACGCTGGCGCCCTGCGCTCAACCCCGCTGCGGATAGGGTCGGCTGTCCCGGTGGCGATAGCCTTCGTCGCCCGGTCCAGCGACCATGTCGATGTCCGAGTAGGTGCAGACGTCCAGCGGACTGGCGTTGCCGATCTCCAGCACCTTGGCCGGCCTGTCGGTCCGATTGATCAGATGATGCCCATCGGGATCGCCCCGCCGGAAGGCGGCGCAGTCGCCGGCCCTTAAGGTCTCCTCGCCGGACTCGGTGACCAGCACCAGCTCGCCCTCGACCACCCAGACGAACTCGTCCTCATGCGTATGCCAGTGCCGCTGGCTCGACCAAGCCCCGGGCTGGAGGACCGTCAGGTTGACCCCGAACTCGGTGAGGCCCGCGTGCCTGGCGATCTTCTGATAGGTCTGCGGCATGCAAGGGAGATGGAAGGGATCGGGATAGTTGCTCCCGGACTGTACGGGAACCGTGGCGAGGTCGATCTTCTTGTTCATGGCTCTCCTCTACCTTTCCTGTCGCCGCCAGCGGGAGGCGCTCTTGCTGCAAAACGCCTCCACCGCCAGATTTGTCCCATGATGTTCATGAGTCTCTTCCGAACCTGAGTCGCCCGCCCTTGCGGACCGACCGCCGCGCAACGCGCCAAGCTCACGCCTGCTCAGGCCAGCTCGAGAGACCCCCATGCCTGCAGACACCGCTTCCGACCGCGCCCTGGGTGCGGCGCAGATCGAACAGTTCATCACCGACGGCTACGTCCGCCTGGACGATGCCTTCCCCCGCCCTCTGGCCGAGGCCGTCCGGACGCGCCTGTGGCGCGATATGGCCCTCGACCCCGACGACCCCGCCGGCTGGACACAGTCTGTCGTCCGCCTCGGCATCTATAGCGAGGCCCCGTTCGTCGACGCCGCCAACACCGCGCGCCTGCACGACGCCTTCGACCAATTGGCCGGCCCGGGTCGATGGCTCCCCTGCGGCGCCATGGGGACCTTCCCGATTCGCTTCCCCTCCCCTGACGATCCCGGCGACACTGGCTGGCACGTCGACATGAGCTTCGGCTGGGAATCGCCGGACTTCCTCGACTGGCGGATCAACGTCGCTTCCCGCGGCCGCGCCCTGCTCATGCTGTTCCTGTTTTCCGATATCGGCGAGGACGACGCGCCGACTCGCCTGCGGGTCGGCTCGCACAGCGACGTCGCCCGAGCTCTGGCCCCGGCGGGCGAAGCCGGCCTGAGCCTGCGCGAGCTGATGGCCAGCGACTTCGGCGGCTCGGCGTCACGGCCGCAAGTCGCCGCCGT